>NZ_LMFY01000001.1:2979983-2981856 GCF_001426995.1 Microbacterium sp. Root553
CCATGTCAAATGTTCCACCCATGAGCTCCCAGCAGAGACGAACGCTCTGATCTGGGTTCTGGACTCCGAAGAGTCAGATGCTCCTTAGAAAGGAGGTGATCCAGCCGCACCTTCCGGTACGGCTACCTTGTTACGACTTAGTCCTAATTACCGATCCCACCTTCGACGGCTCCCTCCACAAGGGTTAGGCCACCGGCTTCAGGTGTTACCGACTTTCATGACTTGACGGGCGGTGTGTACAAGACCCGGGAACGTATTCACCGCAGCGTTGCTGATCTGCGATTACTAGCGACTCCGACTTCATGAGGTCGAGTTGCAGACCTCAATCCGAACTGGGACCGGCTTTTTGGGATTCGCTCCACCTCGCGGTATTGCAGCCCTTTGTACCGGCCATTGTAGCATGCGTGAAGCCCAAGACATAAGGGGCATGATGATTTGACGTCATCCCCACCTTCCTCCGAGTTGACCCCGGCAGTATCCCATGAGTTCCCACCATTACGTGCTGGCAACATAGAACGAGGGTTGCGCTCGTTGCGGGACTTAACCCAACATCTCACGACACGAGCTGACGACAACCATGCACCACCTGTTTACGAGTGTCCAAAGAGTTGACCATTTCTGGCCCGTTCTCGTATATGTCAAGCCTTGGTAAGGTTCTTCGCGTTGCATCGAATTAATCCGCATGCTCCGCCGCTTGTGCGGGTCCCCGTCAATTCCTTTGAGTTTTAGCCTTGCGGCCGTACTCCCCAGGCGGGGAACTTAATGCGTTAGCTGCGTCACGGAATCCGTGGAATGGACCCCACAACTAGTTCCCAACGTTTACGGGGTGGACTACCAGGGTATCTAAGCCTGTTTGCTCCCCACCCTTTCGCTCCTCAGCGTCAGTAACGGCCCAGAGATCTGCCTTCGCCATCGGTGTTCCTCCTGATATCTGCGCATTCCACCGCTACACCAGGAATTCCAATCTCCCCTACCGCACTCTAGTCTGCCCGTACCCACTGCAGGCCGGAGGTTGAGCCTCCGGATTTCACAGCAGACGCGACAAACCGCCTACGAGCTCTTTACGCCCAATAATTCCGGATAACGCTTGCACCCTACGTATTACCGCGGCTGCTGGCACGTAGTTAGCCGGTGCTTTTTCTGCAGGTACCGTCACTTTCGCTTCTTCCCTGCTAAAAGAGGTTTACAACCCGAAGGCCGTCATCCCTCACGCGGCGTTGCTGCATCAGGCTTCCGCCCATTGTGCAATATTCCCCACTGCTGCCTCCCGTAGGAGTCTGGGCCGTGTCTCAGTCCCAGTGTGGCCGGTCACCCTCTCAGGCCGGCTACCCGTCGACGCCTTGGTGAGCCATTACCTCACCAACAAGCTGATAGGCCGCGAGCCCATCCCCAACCAATAAATCTTTCCAGTAACTGACCATGCGGCCGCTACTCGTATCCAGTATTAGACGCCGTTTCCAGCGCTTATCCCAGAGTCAGGGGCAGGTTGCTCACGTGTTACTCACCCGTTCGCCACTGATCCCACAGAGCAAGCTCCGTGTTCACCGTTCGACTTGCATGTGTTAAGCACGCCGCCAGCGTTCATCCTGAGCCAGGATCAAACTCTCCGTAAAAAAGAAATGCATACCCCACCGGGAAAACGGTGACGCAGCGAGTTTGATGCTGACCAAAGAGACAAATTCATTGCTGACTTCATCCGAATGCCAACCCCCCGAAAGGAGTTGGTCTTTGATCCAAAGGAATTCTCACCCAGCCGAAGCTAGACGAGGATAATTTGGCATTTGACAAGTGCACGCTGTTGAGTTCTCAAGGATCGGATGCTCCCACGACCCAGTCATCACAACCAGGCCCGAAGGGCAACTTCTCTATCTTA